>NZ_JACCFO010000002.1 GCF_013410565.1 Streptomonospora nanhaiensis | reverse complement strand
TCAACATCATCTGAGGCCACAGCGCGCACGGGCCGCGCGCTATGGGGCTTCCTCGCGGCACTCTGGACGCACAATCGCCGCACGGTGGACGCACCCTTGAGGGCGCGCTTTAAGCGCGCGCCCCCGGCGCATGATCAGCGCAGGTCAGGCCGCTATCAGGGCGCCCACCGGCGCACGTGGCTGGACACCCGGCGGGGTGTCCAGCCACGTGGGGGGCGGGGTCAGGCCGGAGACCCGGCCCGCTTCTTCCTGCGCACGGCCTCGGCCGCGTCCTTGGCGTCCTTGGCCGCCGGGGACAGCCCGCCCCCGCTCGGCCGGGGGGCCTGGCCGGCACCCGCCAGCGACGCCAGCATCTGCTCCAGCAGGGCGGGGTCGGTCGAGCCCGGCTCGATGCCGTCCCCGGCGGCCGCCGGGTCCACGGCCTGGGGGTGGCAGCGCGCGCACCGCCACAGCCGCTCGGACCCGGCGACCATCGCCGTCACGAGGCGGGTCCGCTCATCGCACAGCCCGCACCACACCGGCAGCGGACCCTGGGGCACGTACCGGTCGGGGTCGGGCCTGGGGTCCACCGGACGGCCCCAGCCCGGGGTCGCGGTGCGCGCGCCCAGGACCACCCGCACGGCCGAGCGGGCCGAGCCCAGGTCGCGGGTCAGCTCCTCCAGGATCACGGTCTCCTCACCCCCGGCGACCAGCTCGTCGGCGACGCGCTCAGACAGCCGCTGGCGGTCCCGCGCCCCGGGGGCGCGGTGACCGGACCCCCACCTGCGCACCGCGTCGTCCACCAGCCCCTGAGCGCGCTCCAGCAGGGCCTCACGCGCGTCCTGCGCGTTGTGATCGTTGGCGGAGCCGTCATCCTCCCTCCCGGCCGGACCCCCGGGACCGGTGTGACCACCGGTGCCGTCCGTGGCCGGGGGGGCTGGGGGGGAGGAAGGTACCTCAGGAGAGTCACCAGGAGGGTTGGGCCACTGTGAGTGGCCCCTGGGGGGCACTGTGAGTGGCCCCTGGGGGGCACTGTGAGTGGCCCCTGGATCCTCGCCTTGGGGGCACTGTGAGTGGCCCCTGTCCGGCGACTCCGGCGGTGACGACTTCTTGCGCCGGTGCGGGCGCTCCAGACCCTTGTCCGCGCGCGGAGCCCTGAGCGGCGCCTCCGACAGGTCGGGGCGAGACTCCGGGGTGAGCGGCTCCAGGCCGCGATCCTCACGGCTGCGCTGCACCTGCTCCCGCTGGGCGTCGGACCACCAGGAGTAGGGGATGCACAGCTCCCAGCGCTTGGTGCGGCGGTTCGCCGGGATCTTCAGGTACCGGGGCGGAGGCGGGCTGGTGTCGGGACGGATCAGGCCGCGCCGCTCCAGCGATCGCCACTTGCGCCGCACCGTCTCGGGGCTGATGTCGCCTGCGATGCGCTTGGCGATGGTCTCCTTCGACAGGTAGGCGTTGCAGCCGTCCTCATCGGCGGCGTCAGCCATCTGGATGAGCACGGACTGCTCGTAGACGTCGGTGCACGGGGCGTGCTTCATCGCCCAGATGATCGGGTACGCGCTGCTCACCGGTCACCCCCGCTGACCAGCACAAGGGCAGGGCGGCGGTGTGCCGAAACGGCATAGATGGGTAGACTCACCATCGAGCTTCTTTCTTTTGCCGGGAAGAGAGCTTCGGCCGGGAGTTGCAGCTCCCGGCCCTTTTTCGTTTCTGGGCACTGTAGCCAGCGGAGATGCTGCTAGGCACTCCAGTCACACGCGAGGCCGTGAGAGAGCCCTGGGCAGATGCCCAGGGCTCTCTCTATGCGGGGTCGGCCTGCCATTCGAAGTCCAGGCGCCATTGGTGCACGGGCATGACGTGCACGGTCACCTCAACGGGCTGGTTCTCTGCCCACGCGACGTGGTGGATCACGTAGACCGGCTGATCCTCGGCGAGTCGGAGCACCACGGCCTCGTCGGCCTCCGGCATACGAACGCTCACGCGCTCGCTGAACCGGGTGACTGCGTGACCGAGGTCGGCCAGACGGCTGTATGTGCCCCCGGGGCCGGTGTCCTCCTGGGTGATGGCTGTGCCGGCTGCGATGGACCACGGCACGTACGACGTGGCGATCTGGACTGGCACGTCGTCAGCGAACATGTGTCGCTTGCGGATCGCGGCAACCTCATCGACCTCGAACCGCAGCAGGTCCGCCACATCTCCGGGCGGGGTCACGGGGCCTAGCTGCACGATCTGCGAGCGGGGCTCGTGGCCCATCTCGCGGACCTCCGTGGCGAACGCGCCTCGGCTCTGCTGTCGCTCACGTGCGTCCTGGGTGTACCGCTGGTTGGCGCGCCGCACGATCGGCGCGATCTCGTGCACGACGGTCCCCTTGCCACGTTCCACGCGGACCAGTCCTTCGGATCTCAGCAGGCGAACGGCTCGGTTGACCACGGGGCGGCTCACTCCGAACTCCTCTGCGAGCCGGTCCTCGCTCGGGAGCGTGGAGCCGCGCGCATACTCGCCGCGCTCGATGGATGAGCGCAGCTGAGCTGCGATTTCTCTGTATCGGCTCATGCTCTCGGTCCTTTCCTCTCGCAGAAATTTCTACCACCTGCTTGACGTACTACGTCTCTAAAGGTTGTACTACGTGTATGCCGGTCGTGGCAACGAAGGGAAGACGAACTTCGGCCCCGATTGCTTGCACGAAAAAGGTCCCGACGGGATGCGCCCCGTCAGGACCAGCCCGGGTCCACCCGCTGAGAGAGGACAGACCCAGATGTCCAGTATCGCTGAGATGTCCCGCGAGCGCCTGGTGGCGCTCCTGTACGGCCCGATCGAGACCGCCGACGACCTCGCTGTGCTCACCCAGATCGCCGAGGAGGCGGGCCTCTACGCCGACATGCTGATCCCCGCGACCGGCGAGCCGGGTCACGACCCGCGCACCGGCGTGGTCAACCCCCGCGCCGTCTACGAGGTCGAGGAGGGCCTGGAGGAGGAGCTGGGCGAGGTCGAGCCCGAGGCCGACGCCCTGTGGGACCCCGCGCCCCGCGCCGGGGAGGATCTGGAGGCCACGGTCACCCGCCGCCAGGCCGCCGCCGACATCGCCCAGGAGTGGACCGCCGAGGCCGACCTCGCGGCCGACCTGCTGGAGCTGGCGCTGGAGCGCCCCGGCCGGGCCGCCTCCCTGGCCGCCCTGCTGCGCGGTCGCGGCCTGCTGGCCGCCCCGGCGGCCGGCGCCGAGCTGGCGGAGGTGGCCTGAGCATGATCCGCCTGATCACCCGCCGCCGTCTGGCGGCCATGGAGGAGGAGCTGGCCCAGGCCCGCCGCGCCGCGCAGGTCGCGCGGTCCGAGGCGGCCCGGCCCACCCGCAGGGCGGGCTCCCTGACGCCCGGCGACCGGGTGCTCGTCTCCGGTCGTGTCCTGGTCGTGGGCGAGGTCACCGGCTCCCCGATGGGCACCGCGGTTCACGTCCGGGGCCGCCTGGAGGAGACCGGCGCCCCCTGGAGCACGGTCCTCGTCTCCGACGAGCTGGTGGAGGTGGCCGAGCACCAGGACCTGGTCCAGCCCCCGACCGGCTACACCGCCAACGAGGTCGTGGCGGGCGACGTGCTCCTGTTCAGCGGCCACGAGCTGACCGTGACCGCCGTGGAGCGGCGCGGCGGGTCGGTCCGGATCCAGGGCCGCCTGGAGGACGACGCGCCCTGGGTGGCGGTGCTGGCCGGTGACGCGCCGGTGGAGGTGGTCCGGTGAGCGCCGAGACGGCTGTGCTGCTGGTCCTGGCCGTGGCCGCCGGCATCGGCGCGACCCTGGTCTACCTGCACATCCGCACCGCCTACCGCAAGGCCCGCGCGCGTGTGCAGCGCGCGTCCCGCACCCGGCTGCGCCTGGTCCTGGACCAGGGCGGCCGACGACCCCAGAAGGGAGCCCGCCGATGACCCGCCGAGACCCCGCCGCCCCGGCCGACGAGGCTCTCGTCCGCCGCCTCCAGGAGCAGGTCCGCGTCGCCAAAGCCATCCAGTCCATCCCGGACCTGGAGCTGCTGGACAACGCCGACACCGCCCCCGAGCTGCTGAGCCTGCGGACGCGGCTGTCGCACCGGCGCCAGGTCGACCAGCTCCGCCGCCGCCACCGCGCCCGCCTGCGCGCCCAGCGCCGCGCCGAGTGGGACGCGGCCATGGACGACCGGGGCCACCGGCTGGTGCGCCGCCGCGCCCTGGCCGACTCCCCCGCCCGCCGCGCGGCGTCCCTGGAGCGGCTCCAGCACGGCGTCGTCGGTGTGGGCGCGGCCGGGATCATCGGCATGGGCGCGGCCTCCACGGCCGGTGTGCACGCGGGCCTGGTGGCCCTGGTCGGCCCCAGCGTGGCCACGGCCGCGTGGGGCTATGAGCCCGCCGTGATCGCCCTGGTGGCCGGGGGGATCGTGGCCCGGTCGGTGCTGACCCGGGCCGGGGGGCGGATGCCCGCCGCGGTCACGGTCCTGGAGTGGGTCGCCCTGACCACCAGCATCGTGCTGTCGGTGGTCGGCTCCGGATGGGGTGCCGCCCTGTTCCCGGCCGGCACGGCTGTGCTGGCGCTGGTGATGCAGCAGCTCCTGGGCGCCATCGCTACCGCCGACGTCCACGCCGTCCGCCCCGCCCAGCAGCAGCCGGGCTGGAGCTGGCGGGACCTGACCACCCCCGCCCCGGCACCGGCCGGGGAGGAGGAGCACCAGGACCACGACGCCGTGGAGGCCGAGTCCGCGCGGCGTCTGGCGGCGGCCGTGGAGGAGGAGGTGCACCGGGGCCTGGCTGAGGCCGAGGACTACCTGCGCACCGCCCGCCCCCGGCCCCAGGAGCCGGAGGAGGGGGAGGACGCGCCCGCCGGGGGCGGGGGACTGGCCCTGGCCGATCCCCCGGGGGACGACGACACCCCGGCGGGGGAGGACACCGTCCTCCCCCGGGGGGACGACGACACCACCAGCGGTTCGGCGCCGCACCAGCCCCGGGGGGACGACGCGCCTCCGGCGCTGGAGCGCGCCGCGCGCCGCCGCGCGGGCGACGCCGCCCAGCAGGTGGCCGCCTACTACGCCGACCACCCCGGCGCGCCGGTCAAGCGGGCCGCCCGCGACCTGGGCGTGGACCCCAAGACGGTGCGCAAGTACCGGCCGGGGGGCGGGCGGTGAGCGCCCGGCACCGCCCCACGATCGCCCGCTGGCGCGAGGAGACCTCCCAGGGCGAGGCGTGGTGCTACCAGGCCAGGTGCTCCTGCGGCGTCGAGATGGACGAGCACTATGCCCGTGGCCGCGCGGTGCGCGACCGCGACGAGCACCTGGCCGAGGTCGCTCCGCCGCCGGCGGAGCGGTGCCGCGCCCCCCGAGCCCACGGCTCGCGGTCCTGGGACCGCTGCCCGCTGTGCGTCGACCAGCTCGCGCTGCCCGGCCTGGAGGCGTGGGGGGCGGTGGGGTGATGGACCTGCTCACCCGCCTGTCGGCGCTGGCCGGGGTCATCGGCCAGATCGTGCTGTGGCTGGACGCCTACACCGCCGCCTGCCTGGACCGCCGCCCGCTCATCCGCACCGCCGAAGACATCGCCGCGTGGCTGGGCCGCACCTGGCGCTGGTCGGCCGCCCACGCCCGGTGGCGCCGGCACGGCCCCGGCCGGGGCCTGGTCGCCATGACCATCCGACCCCCACACCCTGCCCATCCCGCTCGTACTCAGGAGGACCGCCATGGGATTTAGCCCCGACCAGACCCGCGCCGAGGCCATCGCCGCCGCCGACGCCGACAGCTTCGAGCAGCTGAGCCGGATCGAGTTCGACGGCGCCTCCGACATCCAGCACTACGTCCGGATGGTCCGCGACATCAGCAAGCGCTTTGCGCTGGAGCTGGAGTTCGCCGCCGAGGACCTGGAGGCCCGGCTGCGGAGCGTGCCCCCGGCCACCGAGGAGGAGACCGGCATGGTCCTGGCCCGCAAGGCGATGCGGGTCTCCAAGCACCTCAAGCGCAGCAGCGAGGCGGCCAAGGAGGTCGGCAAGAACGCGACCAAGACCTGGGCGTCCTTGCGCACTCACTTCGAGGCGCAGATGGGCGGCCAGGAGGCCAAGGTCCGCCCCAAGAAGACCATCGACCTGGAGTCCTGACCCGCAGCACGAGTGAGGGGGCGCAGACGGTGCGCCCCCTCCCCACCACCTGAAAGGAGACCGAGGAGGCCATGGGCGAGATCACGCTGTGGGAGCAGGCCGAGAAGCCCAAGAAGGAGCGAGGGGGACCGGGGTTCGGGGCGTATGTGCGGCCGTGGGTGACCGGGGCCGCGATGGTCCCGGCCGGGATGGCCGCCCACGCGCTGTGGGGTGACGCCGGGGCCACCACGGGGCTGGCGGCGGCCGCGATCACCGCCGCCGGGGGCGCCAGCACGTGGCTGACCTGGCGGCTGGTGCGCGCCCGCTCCTGGTACACGGCTGTGATGGCCACCGGCACCACGGGCGGGATCACGGCGTGGCTGGGCCTGGCGACCGTGGCCGGCACGGGGCGGCCCATGCTGGACCTGCTGATCGTGGCCGGGGGCGCGCTGGCGGGGTTGAGCAACGCCCACACCTTCGCCCGCCGCAGCTCCGGCGGGTCGGGCGGCGGGGGCGCCACCGCCTATGACCGGCCCCTGCCCACCTGGGAGCAGGTGGCCGAGGTCGTGGGCCTGAGCGGTACCACGATGCGGGTGACCGAGGAGACCGAGCTGCGCCGGGTCGGCGTGGTGCAGCTGCGCCCCGGCGACACCGCCGACTCCATCCAGGGGGCGCTGGCCTCCCTGGCCTCGGCGATGCGGCTGCCCCGCCGGGCGGTGCGCGCCGTGGAGGACCCCGACGACTGCTCCCAGGTGCGCGTGACCATCGTGCGCCGCGACGTGCTGCGCGAGGCGGTGGACTGGGCGGGCCTGCCCGAGGAGCTGGTGGGCGCCTCCATCGCCGAGGCCCCGCTGGAGCTGGGGGTCTACGAGGACGGCGCTCCGTTCACCGACGACCTGTTCGACCACCACACGTTGACCGTGGGCATGAGCGGGTCGGGCAAGTCCAACTACGGCAAGCTCAAGGCCGTGCAGGTGGGCGCCAGGGCCGACGCCGTGGTGCTGGCCATCGACCTCGCGAAGGGCCGCCAAACGTTGGGGCCGGTCGAGGGCGCGCTGCTGTGGTCCGCCTACACCCGCCCGGACGCCACGGCCATGCTCGCGGCCCTGGTTCATGCGGTGCAGGACCGCGCCAACCACCTCGCCAAGCGGGGTCTGGAGAACTGGCAGCCCGACTGCGGCCTGACCTTCGTTCACGTCCTCATCGAGGAGGCCGCGGAGCTGGTCGAGATCGACACGGTGGTCGACGTGCTGCGCATCGCCCGCTCCACCGGCATCCACATCGAGATGAGCCTCCAGCGCGGCACCTGGACCAACCTCGACACCGACGCCCGCGCCAACCTCGCGTCGCGGATCTGCCTGGGGGTCGCCGACGAGCGCGACGCCGGCTTCGTCCTGCCCGACTACGTGACCGAGGCCGGCGCCGCGCCCGAGGCGTGGGCCGACCGCCAGCAGGGCTGCGCCTACGCCGCCGTGAAGTCCCAGCCCGCCAACCGGCACGCGGTGCCGCTGCGGTTCTACCGCGCCACCAACGCCCAGCTGGCCGAGGCCGCAGGCCGCTGCGGCGACCAGGACGCCAAGCTCGACCCGATCACCCGCGCCGCGTTCGGCGCGGCCTACGAGCGCTACCTCGCGCGGCGGACCTCCGGCCAGGCCGCCGGTGGCCCCCGCGACCACGACGACCAGGAGCACAGCGGCATGACCACTGCCCCCAAGGCCAGCCGGGCCGAGCGTGTGGCCCGCGCGGTGGCCGCCGACCCCGACCACGACGACGAGGCCGCCGTCACCTACGCCACCGCCGACCCCGACCCCGACATCGACGCCGACATCGACGACCCCGTGGAGATGCCGCCCGGCGCGGCGCTGGGCGGGCAGCCGCCGCGCCGCTCGCGGGAGGGCGCGGCCCAGGCCCGCGCCCGGCTCGACGCCCAGCTCCAGCTCTGGGCCGACCAGGGCCACCGCCAGTTCCGCGCGCCCGAGCTGCGCGACGCGCTGCGCGACCAGCAGGGCCTGGTGCGCGCCCGCGGCTGGGTCATCACCGAGCTGGCGCGCCTGGAGACCGAGGGCCGCATCATCCACCACGACGGCGGCCTCTACGAGATCGCCGCCACCGACCGGGAGCTGGTCCCGGCCTGACCCCGCAGGGTGTCAGAGAGGGTGTCAGACCCCCTGTCAGAGAGGGTGTCTGACACCTGTCAGACACCCTCTGACCTGTAACCCCGCGCCGGGACGCCTGTCTCTGACACCCGGCGCCCCTGACGACGATTCCACGGCCCCCGGCCACCACCGACCGGGGGCCTTTCCTATGCACGAGCACGAGGGAGCACACCATGTCCGCACGCACGCGCACGCTCACCACCCCCGCCGCCGGCGAGGGCCTGGAGGTGGCGCTGACCGCGACCGCCGCCGAGGTCATCGTGGAGGCCGTCGAGGGCCTGGAGGAGGCCCGCGCGGAGGTGGCCGGCCCGCCCGAGGTCCTGGGCGCCGTCACCGCCGACCGCTCCGGCGCGGCCTGGCACCTCACCGTCCCCGCCCTCACGCGGGCCGCCGGGCACATCATCCAGGCCGGGGACATCGGCAGCATCATCGTCGGCGGCGACGTCCACGTCGCCGGCATCCACACCGGCCAGGGCGGGGTGACCGTCCTCAGCGGTGTGCGCGGCGGCGGGGCCGCCGAGGTCTCGGTCCGCCTGCGGGTGCCCGCCGGCACCCGGCTGCGCACCCGCCTGGCCTCCGGGTCCGTGGTCACCTCCGGCCCCCTGAGCGCGGTGGACCACGACGGCGACGCCGCCCGCGTCGAGGTGGGCGCGGCCGGTGAGGTGGTCGCCGCGACCCGGTCGGGGGCGGTACGCGTGGCCGGGACCACCGGCCGGATCCGGGTCACCACCGCCGTGGGCAACATCGACGTCGCCGCCGCCCCCGGCGCCGACGTCGAGGCCCACTCCCAGGTCGGGGACGTGCGGGTGCGCACGGCCTGACCGGCCGGTGCCTCTGCCGCCCGCCCCGTCCTGGCGGGCGGCGGGGGGACCGCCCGGTCCCACACACCACCACGGGAGGAGACCCCATGCCCGACCGCTGCTGCGGCACCAGCATCGGAGTGCTGATCATCGACCTGCAGGGCCGCCTGCTCATGATCGAGCGTGGCTGGTACCCCATCGGCATCGCGCCGGTGGCCGGCCACATTGCCGACGCCCACACCAGCCCGGAGGAGGCCCTGCTGGCCGAGGTCCGCGAAGAGGTCGGCCTCACCGTCACCAGCCACGCCATGGTCTGGTCGGGGTGGCTGCCCAACCTGTGCGCCGGGCGGCCGGCCGCGCTGCCCGGCCACCGGTGGGTGGTGGGCCGGGCCGCCGTCACCGGCGAGCTGGCCCCCGACCCCACCGAGACCCGGGGGGCGGCCTGGTACACCCGCCAGGCGGTGGGCGCGCTGGCCGCCCGCACCCTGGACTACGCCCGCGGCGGCCTCACCGACGCCGAGTTCGCGGCCCGGCCCGGCCTGGAGCCGGTCTGGCTGGAACTGCTGCACGTCACCCGGCGGCTGCCCCTGACGCTCAGCCCCCACGAGCTGGCGCTGGTGCGGCGCCTCTACACCACCCCGCCCGAGCGGTACTGGGCGGGCGGGCGCCTGGTGGACGCCGCCACCCTCGCCCGCGACCTCGCCACCGCACCGTGAGCACGGCCGTGATGGGCCCCCAGACCGCCGCGTGGGTGCGCGAGCACGCGCTGCCCGCCGCCATCCGCCGCGAGCTGATGGCGGTGTGCGCCTGCTCCTACGGGCCCACCGGCCACTGCGCGGCCGACCGGCACGGCGACTGCCCCGGCCACACCATCGCCTCGCCCGAGGGCTGGATCACCGACCGCTCGTCAGTGGTCGTCGGCCCGGCGGTCTACCTCGCCGACCGGGTGTGCACCTGGCGGTGCCCGTGCCCCTGCCACACCGCCCGCCCGCCCCCGAGCCCGAGCGCCAGGAGGTGATGCAGCCCGCGCTGTGGTGACCGGCGGCGCCTCTGCCCACCACCCCGACGGTGGTGGTGGGCGGGGGGACCAGCCGGTCCGACATGGCAAAGCCCCGGCCGATCATCCGCCAAGAGTCCCGGCCGGGGCACACCCGAAAGGTGCGTCCCGATGCTACTGCTCCAGCTCCAGCCGACGCTCTCCTACGAGATCCTGGTGACCCACTGCCGCCGGTGCGGCCTCCCCTACGACGCCGGCGACCCCGCCGAGCGGCGCTACCACACCCAGCCCGGCGGCTGCCGCTGACGATCACCCTGGCCCCACCGCCATCGAGGGCGCCCCCGCAGTGCGGGGGCGCCCTCTTGCGTTCGGCGAGGTCAGACGATGCGGGTATGCGCGTGTACCGGTACACCGGCATACCCGCGTACGCGTGTACGGGCTGACCGGCGTGCCGGTGTATCGGGATACTGGCGCCCATGAGCGACGATCCGAAGATCTACGCCGTGGCCTCCTGGAAGGGCGGCGTGGGCAAGACGACCCTGGCCTACGAGCTGGCCTACCAGCTCGGAGCGGTGCTGGTGGACCTGGACTGGGACAAGGGCAGCTCGACACGGGCGTGGGGTTACCGCACCGAGCTGCGGCTGCGCTCCCCGCTGCTGGCGGCCCTGGAGAGCGGCGGCACCAAGATCCCCCGCTACGTGAGCGGGGAGAAGAAGCCCGACCTGCTCCCCGGCCACGAGGACTTCGCCATGGCGCAGCCCGAGGCCGAGGCCATGGCCGACCTGCTGGAGTCATGGGCCAAGGCGTGGGGGCGCGACCTGGTGGTGGACTGCCACCCGGGCGGCTCGACTCCCTCGACCCTGGGTGCGATGGCCGCGGCCCAGAAGGTGGTGGTGCCGGCGCCGCTGGCCGAGAAGCCCATGGAAGCCCTCCAGGGGATGCTGGAGCAGGTGCCCGACTATCCGCTGCTGGTGGTGCCCTACCAGATCAGCGGCGTGCCGCCGGCGCGCTACCGCCGGTGGCTGCGCCGCATCACCACCGAGGCCGGGGTGCCCGTGGGGCCGCCGGTAGGCGAGTACTCCTGGATCGAGGGCCGGACCCTGCGCCGCGCCATCAGCTCCGAGCCAGTGCCGAAGCGGGCTGAGCAGTTCGTCGGCCAGGTGGCGGCGGTGGCGGCGGAGGTGGTCCGGTGACTGGCGGCCTGGAGGACTTGGACGCGATCGCCCAGGAGCGCAGCCGCGGCGGCCGCGCGTCTTCGCGGCGTGAGATCACCCCGCCGTCGCGCCACCCCCGCCCCGAGCCCGAGCAGCCGGCCGCTCCCGCTCGGCGGGAGGGTGCCGGTGTACCGGTACGCGGGCAGACCGGCACACCCAAGCCCAAGCCCGCGCAGCCCTCCAGCACGAGCGGGAGCCGTGCCGGTACACCGGCACACCGGTCCCCCGGCACGGCCGCTCCGGCGGGCGGGAGCCGCCGGCCGCCCTCGGTGGAGGCGTACCTGACCCAGGACCAGGTGGACTGGCTGTGGCAGGTGCGCGCGGCGGCCGTGGCCCGGCGCCTGGAGCACGTGCAGAGCGCGGTGGTGCGCCTGGCCCTGGACGAGTTGGCGGCGCGGATGAGCCCCGAGGAGGTGGCCGAGGCCCTGGCCGCCCAGGAGCGCCCGGCCACCGGGCAGGCCCGCGGCCGCCGTCGCTGACGCTGTACCGGCGTGCGGGCGTACCGGTACACCGGCATGCCGGTATCCCCCCATGCGCGTATACCGGCATGCCGGTTCTGGACCAGGACCTCGCCGACGACGGCGATCTCCTCGCCGTCGACCAGGGGCACACCCTGGGCCAGGGCCTCACCCGTGGGCAGGTCCACCAGGGCGCCCAGCACCTGCCCCCGGTAGGTGATGGCCTGGCAACCGGAGCAGCGCCGGATCGGAGGTGATCCGCGACCGGCTCGGCGCGGCCGTGCGCCACGTCGCCACCACGGGCCGGGCCGACGGCACGGTGCTGCGCCACCCCGACGCCTCCACCGCGGCGCACGCCGCCCTGCTGCGCGGCCTGGTGGACGGGGCGGCCGCGGTCGATGCCCGGGTGCGGGAGCTGGACGTGATGGAGGAGACCGAGGACGGCGCCGGGCTGTGGGCGCTGGTGCGGGTGCACGAGAGGGACCTGGAGACAGTCCTGGCCGAGCACGCGGTGATGAGGGTCCCCCCGCCCCACGGCTGGTCCGGCTACCGCGCGGAGGGCATCCTGCCGACCGGGCACCGCCTCATGATCAGCACCTGACCAGGCCAGCCTGCACCGCCCGGCCGGGCACCGCCAGGCCGATGCGCGGGGCTGTGGACGGCGGCGAGCGCCTGGTGCTCGCCGCCGCATCATCGGCGGTCGGATTTCTAACACCCAGCAGGTCAGGACGGCCAGACCGCCACCACCCGCAGGCCGTCGCTGGCGACGTGGGCGCCGTCATGGCCGGCCGCCAGCACGCAGGCCGCGCCCATGTGCGGCAGCGGCGGGTGCCCCAGCGAGGTGGCCGGGCAGTCGCCCATCTCATGGGGGGCGATCGGCCAGGGGTCCCACAACTGCGGCACCGCCGCGCGCAGGTAGTCGGCCGGGGTGGGATCGGTGTCGGCGGGCGGGTACCAGCCCACGAACCCCCACACCGCCGGGTCGCCGCCCTCGACCGGCGCGTAGACCGCGCGCGGAGCCGTGTCCTGGTCGTCGCTGCGGGGCGGGGTGTGGGCGCTGATCAGGAGCGCGCCGGGCTCGGCGCCCGGGCCGTAGACGTCGTTCCTGGGGTAGGTCAGGGTGCTGCCCGCCCAGTCGGGCGGCCCTCCCACCAGCCGCACCTCGACCTCGCCGCCCATCGTCTGCTCATCCATGGCGACATCTTGGCGAGCCTCTGCCCCCTCCCGCAGTCGTTCACCCAATCCCCTCCAACTGCCGCCCTGATTCCTCCACACACTCCAGGCATCTCCTGCCTCATTGCGTCACTGACGCACACCGCATTCTGAGTCCACACACCTAGGCATCAGCTGCGTCACTGACGGACATCGTGATTCCCCACACCTAGGCACTATGAGTGATCCGTGGCCCCGGCGGGGACGAGCTGGCGTTCGCGGCCGAGGGGCCCCTCACGGATTGCCGAATTGGGCTGTATGGGATCAAGGGCCGCCGCTGCGCGGCGGCGCGGTCGGCTGGTGAGGGGCGGCGGGGCTGCGGGCTGCCGCCCGGTCCCCGCCGCCCCTCACCGCCTGGCGGCGGCGAGCACCAGGCGCTCGCGCCCGCCGCCGGCCGGGGCGGGCCCCGCAGTACCCGGGGGCTAGCGCCCCCGGGACCCCCCACGCCGGACGCACCCCGGCGCGCATCCCGAGCGCTGGTCTGACCGCCGTTCGCGCCGGGGCACGCCCGGCCCCACACCCCCACCACACGTCACTGACGGGCTGGCACCATGCGGGCATGGACGACACCACCCCGCCGCCGCGCGGTCCCCGCCCCGCCCCCGGCCGCACCACCGCCCAGACCACCCAGGAGCGCACGCTCGTCCGGGAGTGCGCCTGGTGCGGCACGCCGATCACCCTGCGCCCGCGCGCCGGGCACCAGAAGTACTGTTCCCGGTCGTGCCGCCAGCGGGCCTATGAGGTCCGCACCGCGGCCGCCCGCCAGGAGCACGCCGTGGCCGCCGGCACCGCCCGAGACCCCCAGGAGCCGGTGCGCGAGGTCGTGGAGCGCCACACCGTGCGCACGGTCGTGCGCCGCTCCCCCGTGGTCCCGCTCCCGTCCTGGCCCCAGACCCCCGTGCCCCCGCCCGAGCCGCCGGTGCGCCCCCGGCCGCGCGGGATCCGCCCCATACCCCCCGCACCCCCGGCCGCCCCGGCGGCCGCCGCAGCGTTCGGGTTCGGCCCCGCCACCGATCGAGGGCTGGGGCAGGACGCCGTGCAGCGCCTGCGCGAGATCGCCGCGCGCATCCGCACCCGCGCCATCCCCGCCGCCGACCACCCCGACATCCTCGCCGCCGCCGGGGAGATCCTCACCGAGCTGTCAGCGGCCACGCCCGGCGGGCTGGACGCCCTGACGCGCCGCCTCCCTCCACCCCGTCACTGACGCGCACACACCACCAAGAGAAGTGCGAAGGTATCTGCGATACCCGCCCTCGGCGTGTCGCACTGGACCCGACACTTCCTCCTTTACGTAGTAAAGATGGGCACTCCCCACCGCCCTCGGGAGAGGGTGGCACCGCCGCGACACGCCCGGGCGTGTCGCGAGCAGATACCTGCGCACTCATCCTTTGGGCGGGTGCGCGGGGCTGTCGGCGACCGCCGGGGTCGGGCCGCTCCCGGCCCCGGCCCCGGCCAGCACACTCTGGAGTTGAGAAGGTTTCCGGCACTCAGGCCATGCGAATCCGGCCGCTACCCCCGCACAGGGGGCAGACCCGGACTCCGTCGGGCTCGCTGGCGTCGATGATCCGCCCCTGGCCGCCGCACATGGGGCACATCGCGTCGTCGTCCGTCACTGTATATTTTACCCTTTCTGGGGGTGGGTAAACCACCCCCAACCGGGCTGGCCTCACCGGATCGCAGATCCCTGCGCACACCGCCCAGCCGACAGCCCCGCGCACCCGCCCAAAAAACCAACGACAGGACCCACGACGGACAACCCGACCAAAACGGACCCTCAGATATAACTTGCTCTCAACTC